>NZ_CP195204.1:0-23603 GCF_057126975.1 Methylomonas sp. 2F7 | reverse complement strand
TTGAGCTTAAAATAATTGATGTCGTTTAGGGTCGGCAACTGACGACCTACCGCAACTTCTTCTTAACCTCAGCCAACTTCCGTTTCCGTTCCAACGCCTGATCAAACGACTCCCCAGGCTTGGCCATATCCGACAACGACGATCCCGTCAGCCGTGCTATCACCGCAGCCCTGGTTTCACCTGGCCTAGCCTGCTTATTGATTTCCTCTTCAGTAAGCTGCTTACGTTCCAACGACTTTGGTTTGTTGCCGTCTTTTAAGCCAAACTGAAACTGAAAATGCGTGATGGTTCGTCCGGATTTACGCTGGCCATACTTCACCCACAAATTGGAATGCTCATTGATCTCAGCTACAGCCGGATCGATGACCCGCTTTTTCAGGTCGACCAACCTATCGTATTTATCTGACACCTGAAACTGACGTTTTAGCCACTCGACTTCAATTTCTCGCTCACCTGCTGAACTCCATTGCACTAACAATTCGTATAGGCGTATGGAATACACGCTTTCGAAACGTGCGACATGTTTTAGTTTGTATTTGGTGAATTCGCGGGATAGTTGGGATAAATAAGGGATGATGCCAACTGAGAAACTAAGAACCAACTTTCCCTCGCCTGGTACATAGTCGATGCTGCTAATCCAGCGTGTTTTTCGTTGTTTGATTTGAGGATTGTCTGGATCGGGATCATCAATAATGACGCTACGCTCATAAAGCTTTTCAGCTGCTTTCTTGAGATCGCGATAGGCGTTGGTAAGATTCTCCAAACCTGCCAAATCGGCCACGCCGGAAGCCGTTACCTCAAAACGATAGTTCTCCGTCAAAATAGCCTTGGAATCGATCTGCGCAATACAGGCCAGCAAAACCCGCTGCTCGGCCAGCGTCAGCATGTAGCTGGCTTCGACAACCTTATTGGATTTGACAACGGTTAGTTGGGCCGATTGTTCCAAGATAATATAACGACATGAAGGAAATGATGTCTAACTATACGCCCCTTCCAAAATAACGACAAATAAAAATAACTGTCGTTGTTTTAACGATCAATCTGTCGTCATATAGCACTGGGGAACAACAGTAGTAGAGGGCTCTGGAATCGATGAAAATTAAGCAAATATCGACAACGATCAATTTGTCGTCATATAAGATCAATCCGTCCACCTGTAACGCTCAATTTGTCGTTGTTTAACAATCAATCTGTCGCCATATAACGATCAATCTGTCGTTGTTTTTAGGCTGAAAGCCTTGTTATACATGGCCTGCAACGATCTTAAAAAACATAAAAAATGGAAAAAACAAAAAAAGTGGTGACGATCAATTTGTCGTTATATTGGAGAAGGATTTCAGCCTCTTAATGGCACTTATATTTTAATATGATGCCGGACTGTGCGTTTTTTTTGTGCATCAAAGTATGTATTTCAATGAACCCCCGTTATGTATATTGTGCTTCGAACTGTGGAGGCCTTGGCTTATATGGAGCTATAACACCAGCATTGGTTTTCACTGGAGGCGGTAACAGTGCCCGCACCTTCTGGATGGAGCGGCATACGACAGCGAACACGGCTTGGAATGACCTGACCGTGCAGGCTGCGGGGCCACCAGCGCGGCGACCAATAAGAATGACGGCAATCAATCTAGTTCTGGCGTCGGGGGCGAGCACCGGCACCGGTTCCTCCAGTATTCAATTTTATGTTTATCCCGCCGGTTCGTCGGGCACGGCCGACAATACGGCGGTTGCTGCCATGGGAGTTTCGGCAGGAAGCGCAACAACCCCGGTCATTGCTCTTGGCGACAGCCACATGGTCGCCGTCACCGTGAAGGCCATTCAGGAGCAGGAACAAACAATCCGAACCCAGCAGGCCACCATCAACCTATTGGCGGAAAAAGTCCGTCAGCTTGAACAGCGATTAAACCAAAGTGCGGCATCGTTAACACTGCAATGATTGCTATCGACAAGGACCATGACGGCACGAAGAGCGGCAATGTGCAAAAAGAGTTAACCAGTCATCAGAATTTGATGATTATTGCAGTAATTTATGTTGACAAAATGAGTGGCCACCTTATAATGCGCCCAGATTTCAGGATCTGACAGAAATGTCAGAAGTTTAAGCATCGAGAAAAAGAGGTAGAGCCTTCCGTGAAAGCAATTGGTAGGACCAGACGGTGGAGACTCGGGAACGAGGGATTCACATCTGTATTCATAATGCTGTTGATGCATTTCTCTTTACGCCACACTAGCGACAAATAGAGGCGGGTGTAAATGTAGACATCGTTTTCAATGGCACATACAAAAATACGAAGAATGGTGCCATATGAAACCGAGAATCAACCCTGAGCTAGCGGATGAGTTTGAATTAGAAGTATCAGAAGTAAAAAGTGTCATCGAGGTAGAGTTAAAAACTAAATGGCTTACAGTAAAATTCACAAAACAAAGTGGTGAGCCAAAGGAATCCAGCCTTTCCAAGGCTGTTTTAATCACTTTAGTTTTGCTTTTCACTAGTGTTACGGCATTCGCCGTGAACGGTTCAAAAACGGGCGATTACCACGTTTTTGATACATTGGTTGAGGCCATTCAGGATACTCTCGCGACGGCTATAAAGGAGGAAAAAAATGATAAAACCGAAAAAATCAACCCGGCGCGTCCAAATTGATTTACCAGATAGATCAATGGAAAGATTGGAAGCGTTGAAGGATAAAACCGAAGCTGCTTCCTATGCCGAAGTATTAAAAAATTCACTGCGCCTTTATGAAATCATCGTGTCCCAGTACGAAGCCGGGAACAAGCTTTACGTAAAGGATGAAAACGGCAATCAGAAGGAATACGAGATATTCTGTTGACTCGGCCTGATTGAATCAGGCCGGTTCCTGATTTATTGTTGTCTAGTTGACTAGACAACAAGTCAGCGCGTTTGAAATGCGTCAAGCCTCTGCCCAGTGCTCCGGGTCGAAATTGGACCGTATCTGATAAGGGATACCAATGCGTTGCGGGTGGCGATTGCTTAAAAGACAATCAACCTAGCTTAGGAAAACCATTTACTAAAAATCCGGATTTCCTGTTTTCGAGGGATCTCTAATTTCCTGGGCTTTGGCCTGTCCCTATTCGGCGGCTTTGCTGTACCAGTTCGCTGCTTCGGCAGCGTTCTGAGGTACTCCCTGTCCATTGTTGTACATCCAGCCGAGGTTGAATTGCAGGCCAACCTATAGATCTATCCAACGGCCAGGATCAAATTTTTTCCATGACCTGCTAGGAAATCCCAATGCGCTTTGGCGCATATTGCCGTCGCTTAAGGCATGCCCTTACCAGTTTCTCCACCCACGCCATATCCGGCACGACTTGTAATCAAAACCTACCATTTTACCTCTCTCAACAGCTATAAATTGCTGAAATTTAAAGCTAAAGTGGACAAAAATTGATTTAAAGTTAACCGAAATTTGACTAGTTTTTGATCAACGATTGACTAAAAATAGACAACTGTTGACGATTATTTAATTGAAATATCGGGGCAGGATATGTGAAGTGCTAGCACCGCTAAAGCCGGCGCTAACATTTCACTTTTGCTTATTCACGCGATGCGTTCAACGGGTATCATTCTCATCAAACTGTCTTTTGCAGCGAGGATGAAATGAAAGAACAAACCACTAAAAATAAAACTACCAGAAAAGGAAGCACACCTATCGTGGTACGCGTACTTCCAGACGAAAAGGCAATAATAGAATCTCACGCCCACCAGACCGGGCATAGTACATCGTCCTATTTACGTTTGCTGGGCCTTGGTTACGCCCCAAAAAGCATCGTTGACAATCAAAAAGTCATCGAGCTTGCTCAAATCAATGGGGATCTTGGTCGTTTAGGGGGATTGCTGAAATTATGGTTAACAAATGACACTCGAACTGCGCAATTTGGTGACAATGTTATACGAGCTACCCTTGCTCGAATTGAAGATACGCAAGTACAAATGGTAGAAATTATGAAAACAATTATATTGCCTCGATCCGAATTGTGAGAATCTCAATAGCCTCATTTGCTCCATGACTGTGTCGTATATTTTCGCCTTAGCTGCTGCTAGCGACAATAAGATAATATGATATCATTCTATATGGTATCATTTTTTCAGCTCATCGATTTTCAAGTCTATAGCGCCCTGCAGCACCTTCAA
This sequence comes from Methylomonas sp. 2F7, assembly GCF_057126975.1. Classification (NCBI taxonomy): domain Bacteria; kingdom Pseudomonadati; phylum Pseudomonadota; class Gammaproteobacteria; order Methylococcales; family Methylococcaceae; genus Methylomonas; species Methylomonas sp. 2F7. The sequence continues at coordinate 19,453 of NZ_CP195204.1, read as the reverse complement.
ACAGAACTTTTGCATACTGTCAGGCGTGTGCTCAGCGATATATTTCAGCTTCAATAAGTAAGCCTCCGGCAATCGCAGGTTATAAACCTTGGTCACGTCGTCGCGAACTCCGGCCTCTTCCCATGGATAAACGCTAGTCTGCTTTTTTACTTTGGGTTCGGCTTTCTTCTCGGCACCGGCAATGAATGCCTCAAGGTCTAAATCCTGTTTGCCCTTACCTGGCAGTCTGCTTTTCAATTCACTCATTGCCGAAAACCTCTTGATATAGTGTTTCCATTTCCTCGACAGCCTTTGGGTCTTTTGGCTTGAGTTCGGTAACGCTTAATCCGTCTTTCGCGGCCTTTCGGTAAGCAATGCGGTCACGGATCGATACATCGGCAAGATCGAGGTTCGGAAAATCTGCCAATAGTTTACTGGTATCGTCGGATTCATGGACGGATGGGTTAGTAGATGAACGACTAATGATTACCCTTGCCTGCAAATCCGGATTGAAGCCTTTGGCGGTTTCGACCAGTTCGTCCATTTGGTTAAGTGTCCAGATGTCGAACTGGCTGGGTTGGATAGGAATATAAACTTTCCGGGTAACAACCATGGCGGAGCGCAGTTCTACAGAATCCCGTCCACCTGCATCAATGATGATGTCTTGGTAGCGGTGTTCAAGGTCTTTGACCTCTGCCGGTAAGCCCTTCCCGAATTTCTGTACGCAAGCGACTCTTGGGGTTACTTGTTCATCGTCCCTGCTCTGTGCCCAATAATTTGCGCTGCCTTGCGGGTCGGTGTCGATTAGCAAAACATCCCGGCCAGCCAAAGCGCGCATTGCTGCGAGATTGGTAGCCAAAGTGGTCTTGCCGGTACCGCCCTTCTCTCCCCCAATTAAAATAATCATATCAATTCATTTTGTTAAGTATCATATGATATGGAAATATATCATATCATATGATACTTTGTTATAAATAAACGGAGGGCGTCGAACGCATACGGATAAGCCAAAGCAACTTCGCTTGCTCTTGGGCCAGCAACATTTAAGGTTTCAATTGAATGAGAGGTTACAAAGTGTGTAATACGACCTGCAGCGCAAGCCGGTGACACTGCACTACCATCAAGCAAGAGATATGGTCGATTTTCGTTGAGGCAAAACAGTAAGGTTTGTTCAGTTCCACCGCTTAAAATTTCAAAAAAAATAATGACAGTCCCATCGCTATCTAGAACGTTTTGTAGGGTTCTTTTCTCGTAATCTGCATTTTGCAGTTCTTTGAGGGGATAGCTTATGGGTAGTACACCATCTTCTGCTATTCGCCCTGCTGGAACCCAACCTCCGCACGCAATACCTAATTCCATTGCCACATCGAGAGCGGCGCGATCAACGCCAGTTTGTCCACCAGAAACTATGGTTATTGCTTTGCTCATTATTAATCGACGTGTAGTTGTACTGTGTTTAAGGTGCTAAGCGACACAAGTAAATGACGAAGCTTGTTATCCAAATAAGGTGACCAGCAATTATTAATGAAAATTGCCATGTCTCGAGTCCAACAAAATCCTTTTTTTCTGATTGGCAGCGAAGTGTTTTTCTGTTGCCAAGCATGTTCTGAATTTGGGCGATTAAGGCTGTTCCAATGACATAAACGACAAAAGCCGGAATAAATATATTTCGCATCCAGTCGCTCAAATCCTTGGCAAACAGTAATAACAAACCAAGTATAAATGTGCAAAACATTGAGTAAAAATAACGATCATTTTTCTTGAGTTCATCAATTAGATTCGTGTCGTTCATTCACATAGGCCTCTTTTGATTTATAAATGATCGCTCTGATTTCCCCGCGTGATCGTACAGGCTGTTCAGCAAGCGAATGACCATGTAGATCATGGTTTGAGTCGCACGGGTGCTTTTACCCGATTCGGACTTTCGGAGGCGAAATCATAGATAGTCATGTTCATGAATTTGATTAGGCCAGGTTGTGTGGGTTGTCTTCGATTTCTCGTTCGATGAATCGGTTTTGCAGTTTACTTTCGAGTTTTGCATTCATGTTATTGCTGGTCATCATGGCTTGCAACTCTGTATCCAGAAGTACGGCTTGAATTGATGTCCATATCGGATTGCGAGGGCAGGGCGCCGAATGCTTTCTCGAAGAAGCAAAGATCCATGAATAGGTATGACATATCTTTGTCTTGTTTGGCAATGACCATTGGGAACACGCCGAAGATGGTTTGCGCCAATGCGGTTTGATCGAGCTGGAATTGTTCCAGAATCTTGCGACCGGTTTCTTCATCGATGCTTTTGGCATATTGCAACGCTTGGTAAAGCTCGCGTTCAGTGATGTCATGCATAGTCGATTGATATGATATTAAAGAATATCATATCATTCTAAATCAGGATTCCACGACACCGACTGCCAAAGCCCCAAACAAGGACAAGTGGGAAGGGTAGGGGACTTTAGCAAGCAGAGAATGTATTAAAGCCAAGGACACATAACGGGGCTTTGGTGGGTGGGTACAAGTCGGCTAACCAGTTTTCGGAGGTGCCGGCATGGTTTTAGCAAATTACAGGCGTAACCTCAAAACATCCTTGTTTTGCGGTTTTCTATATGAAAAATCAGGAATTTAATACCGGTTTAAGTTCATTTGTACTAATATTACCTATATATGCGTTATATAGACTAAGTTGTTTAGTATATTCATCGGAGTTTTTATCCATCGTTTTTAGTTTTTCTGAGAGATTCATTGCTTTATCCCTAAACTTCATGTCATTGAAAAGCTTTAATGAATCTAATAACGCACCTAAAGGTTGTGAGTTACCTTCGTTTATATTGTAAAACTTATCGAGTTCTGCTGCAGAAGCCGCAGTTGGAGTAAAAGCCTTGAATTCATCGTTTTCACGTCCATCTAGGCTAATAACTACATATGGAAACTCTCCATCGTATAGTTCTATTTCATTATTTACTTTTGTAAGCTCTCCTTTTTTATTGACTTTGTAGTCTTGAAGCAATGATTGTGGAGCTTCATCTGAAATCAAAAGAGCAAAGTGAGCGATGCTTTCAATTGAGCCTGGTGTGATAAATGTAATTTCTTCGGTACGTTTTAAAGCAGGTGTACCTTCCGATAAAGATTTACCAATACTCCCCAAAAGTTTTGTGACAATACCTGCCGCCACTAAATAACCACTGGCTGGAGCAAAAACAGGTATTCCAGAAGCAGCACTAAAAGCTTTAGAAACGGCATCAAATGTTTCTTTTGGGAAATTCGCAAACATAACCTCAACAGTGACTACACTGGATTGCAATGATAAAGCGGGCGAGTAGCAAATTAATGGTGTTCCTTTGTCAGTCGCATGGACATGTCTAATGTTGCGATTGTTTTTTGCTTTTGGTACGAGAAAATTGATTGCCCTTGGTGCTGCGTCATACACAGCGATGCTTTTCATAGCAGAAGCTACTAACATATCCTTTGATCCCCAGAAACCTTCAGCTTTGTTTCCGGTATAAATATGTCTGATGTGTATATTTAGCGGTTTTCCAATGCCAATTGGTTCAAAACCAATAACATCTCCATCGTCAGTTTCAATGGATCTAAGTATGTTTTCAGTTGTAGCATTACCTGACATGAATTCATGCTTGGCACCACTTTTAAGGTTAATTGCATCTGATAAGAATCTTTGTAGTTTTCCATCACCAATGTGGGACTGAAGTTCATCTTTACCAACAAGCGCATCACCAAGCGCATAATAAATTGCCATAATATCCTCTTAATTAGACCGTATTTAAAAAAATCTATCGTTAATTTACGATACCTATCCTAGGTAGTACCGATTTTAGCCGGCTTTAGCGGCCATCATAATTCTACGAAATATGCATGGGAAGCATAGTCAAAATGATAAGTGCCGCGCGCAAATAGCTATCAATTTGGTTTAGCTAGGCATTCCGGATTGCAAGGCCAAGGGTAAAGTGCAAATCGTATAAATCATCTTGTGCCATCGCTGCCATGGTCAGCTTGTCTTCCCAGAAGAAGCCGTTCAACGGCTTTGGGAACAGTAACGAGTGGGTTCGCAAGTTCAAGTTTCAGCGCTGGCCAATTCTTAGACAATTTAAGTTCTCTTCTTATCTAACGGCAGGTTAGGGCGGTTTGTTACCAAATGGTCACAACCTTATTCACAGATTCTGGGGATAAGCCTAATTTAGTCATGGGCAGCGCCGGATTCGAACAGGATCATACAATCTCTTATGCATCTGCAACTGTTCCCATTGGAAACAACCACCCATCACAGACAGATTATAATGGCACTGGCAAATGATTTGTGTTCGGACGAATGGTATGTCGCCTTTAGCAAACGCTATTGACTCTCCCGGTTCGAATCCGGGGATCATTTGCCTTTTCTATCCATATAGATTACTAAAACAAAAATTTTAGTAAAAATAATATGATTTCGTACCATATCATTGTGTTTTCATATTCCTAAATAGGCGATTTTTTGTTTATTTGCCTAATAGTTACGTTTTTACATTTTAAGTATGATTCTATAAAATACTAATTTTAGTAAATTATGTATCCGGCCCCGAAGTCCGAAAACCCCGGCCAGGTTTGCACACGCGGTAAGGAGTGAAGATGACCGAACCCAACGAAATTACTTTTGATCAAACCCGAAAGGATTTTCTTAGTTTCCTGAAATACACCAAGGGCCATTCCGATACCACCTGCTACAACTACAACTCGGATTTGGGCATCTGGCAGCGCTGGCTACTCGAGGCCAAGTTGGATTGGCAAAACTGCAGCCCAACTGATGTCGAGCATTTCGTTTCGCATTTGTCCCGTGAAGGGGTAGGGGCTCACGCCGTGGCCAGAAAGATTTCTTGCCTGGCTACCTTTTATAAATGGGCTAAGCGTAACAATAAGGTTAAGGAAGACCCGATTTACCAGATCGAAAAACCCAAACGTCCTCGCCGAATTCCGGTCTGGCTGGAAACCGAAGAGCAGGCGGCGCTGCAAAAAGCCACCCGCAATTACGACGACATTCCAGATAATATCTTTGGCCGCAGTCGTGATTCATTGTTGGCTGTGCGTCAGCGCTATGAATTGCTGTTCGAGCTGATCCAAAAATCTGGCCTCCGCATTAGCGAAGCCTTGGGCTTGAAAATACGAGATACGCGGGTAGTCGATGGCGTGGCCAAAAGCATTCGCGTGATAGGGAAGGGCAATAAGGAGCGGCAAGTACCGTTGCCGGAGCCATTCGGTCGGGTTTTGGCGTTGTCGGTAGTCGGCAAGGGTTCTGATGATTACCTGTTTGCCAAGAAGCAGGGTGGCAAGCCACCAACGGCCCACGCCGTGCGAGCTTATTTAAAGAAGCTGATCGACAAAGCGGGTATCGACAAAAAAGTCACGCCGCACAAACTCCGGCATACCTACGCCACCCGGCTACTGGAAAAAGATGTGCAACTGGTGGATATTCAGGCCTTGCTCGGTCATGAAAGCATTGCCACCACGCAGATTTATACGCATGCTGGTCAAGATCGGTTATCTAAGTTGGTGGCGGATATTTAAGGTAAAGCCATGACCCATATCTATCTGGAGCGCCACGATCCTTATAAAAACCTGCACAGGTTTTACCAAATATTCGTCACGCCGGGTATCTTCGGCGACTGGTCGTTGGTGCGAGAGTGGGGTAGGGTTGGTTCGCCTGGGACCGTTCGCAAAGATTGGTTTGATAGCGAAGAGGCGGCATTGATTGCCGAAACAACCTTGGTCAAGGTAAAGCAGAAGAAAGGCTACTACTAAAAATTCGTGGGCGCATTATGACTTCCTTTTTTTTAACCTCAAATGAGGTATAATAAATGGAAGTTTAATAATTCCGATTCCCGGAAAGGTAGAAGCATCGTGAACCACCAAGTTTGGAACTCAGAAAGCGATCCCCAAGTTCGTCTCGAACAACTTGGTTTAAATGAGGCGGCTTTGTACGAAGCGGTCAAAAATGGTTGCCTCACTCGAAAAAGGTTTACTGATAATCACCCACGTATCGCTGTTGGTATCGCTATTTGGGCTGAAATAGTAGCTCGACTCCGTGAAATTCTGATACCTCTTGGTTGGGAAAAGTCTGACAAGAGCAATTATGAGTTAGTCATTAACCAATCGCTCAATTTAGCGATTGCTGTTGCGGCAGGTGATGAATTCACTGGATCAATGCAAGCGACACCTTCTAACAAATGTCCAAAGGGCACCAATACGATTGATGCGGTTAGCACGAATAATCAAATCGATATGTTTGCGGAATACCTTCCGGCTACCATCAACAAAGAGAATTTTTCCACTTGGATTTTGTTGCACTATTATTCGGCAGACGAAATCCGATTGGAGTTATCACTACCCTCTGAAATCGGCACTGATGGCAAAATCAAAGGATGGAAAGAACGGATTATTTTAAAGCCGATTTCACTTGATGAAGTTCCCGTCAGTTTTCCATCGGTCGAAATGCAGGATATTGAGATTGACGTTCGGCGCAAAGCCTGATGAAAATCCATGTTTAATCCCACCCGTTTCGCATTAGCAAGAAAGCGTCGAGGCATTAAGAAAAAAGCCTTGGCGCAGCTTATTGGCGTGAGCGAGAAGTCTGTCACTAGCTATGAAAAAGGCACTCAGGAGCCAGAAAGGGAAACTCTTAATCGAATTGCTTTAGCGCTTAATTTTCCACCTACCTTTTTCCTCGCTGAGGATGTGGATGAGTTGACGCCAAACATTGCCAGCTTTCGTGCGTTAACAAAAATGACGGCCAGTCAAAGAGATATTGCACTGAGTGCAGGCAGTGTTGCGTTATTGTTGAATGAATGGATTGAACAGCGTTTCGATTTGCCAACTATAGATTTGCCTGATTTGGGCAGAGAGTTAGCAGGAGATAGCAATAGTCCAGAAGCGGCTGCAGAAGCCCTTCGTCACCATTGGGGTATTGGTGAAGCGCCCATCAAAAACATGATCACTTTGCTTGAGTCCAAAGGTATCCGTGTTTTTTCGCTCGCGATTGATGCTAGGGAAGTCGACGCATATTCAATGTGGTACGGTGGTAAGCCTTTTGTTTTTTTGAATACATTAAAATCGGCAGAGCATTGCCGATTCGATGCTGCCCACGAACTTGGGCATTTGGTGCTGCATAAACATGGTGAGCCTCATGGACAAGAGGTCGAACGAGAGGCTAATGCCTTTGCTTCGGCTTTTTTGATGCCCAGGCGAAGCGTATTAGCCAGCGCTCCAAAATTTCCGTCGATACCGAGTTTGATTGCGTACAAGAAACATTGGACGGTCTCTGTTGCAGCTCTCAACTACAGGCTCCATAGTCTGGGGCTCACGACCGATTGGATTTATAGAACTTTATGTATCCAAATTTCAGAGGCGGGATATCGTACCCAAGAACCAGAAGGTACTCCCCATGAAACATCCCAAGTTCTTTCCAAGGTTTTTGCAGCATTAAGGGAAGAAGGGATCACTAAAAACGACATTGCAAGCGAGTTGATGCTTTCCCCCTCTGAGATTGAAGAATTGACGTTTGGCTTAATGTTGGCCGCTCAAAGTGGTACTGGAAGCCATGCATCTGTAACTACACCGCGTAATCGAAGCCATTTGCGGGTTGTGAAATAGGGAAAAAACGTTATGGAAAAACAAAAATTATCCCAAGGTGGCTTTGCTTTACTGCTGATTAGTAATAAGATACTTGGTAACAACACCCTCCACGCTTCCCGTAAGATCAGCGCACCCCGGGGGGTTACTTGTTTCTTTGGGGGCGACATTTGAACCCGTCGACTCCATCTTCTACCAAAATCCCCTACAACAAACCGCCTCTTTCCTTGCAAGATCAGCTACAGCAGCTGAAAGATCGTGGCATGCTCGTTGGTGATGATGCACAGGCTATACATTATCTAGGTCATCTCAATTACTATCGGCTTGGCGCTTATTGGCTGCCGTTTGAAAAAGACCATGCCACACACCAATTTCAGACCGGTACACACTTCGACGACGCGCTAAATCTCTATATCTTCGATCGAGAATTACGTTTGTTATTGCTGGATGCGATAGAAAGGGTGGAGGTATCATTGCGTACTCAATTGGCACACCAATTGAGTCTTCGTTATGGAACACATCCACATTTGGAACCACGCCTGTTTTACGATGCCGCCCGCTACCAGAAAGCGTTTGATCGTTTAACGAGTGACGTTAAGCAAAGCGGCGAAGAGTTCATCAAACACCTGAATCACAAATATTCAGAACCATTGCCGCCGATTTGGGCCGTTGTTGAGTTAATGAGCCTGGGTCAATTATCGCAGTGGTACAAGAATCTTAAACAACGGCACGACCGCAAAGTAATTGCCGATGTTTACGATATTGACGAAAAATTCCTCGGAAGTTTCTTACACCATCTCACCACAATTCGTAACTGTTGTGCCCATCATTCCAGAGTTTGGAATCGAGATTACACAGTGACTTTAAAAATACCTAGCGCTCGCCCAGCTGCATTGATAGTGAGCTTTAACCACCAAGGCAATAGTATGCGAAAACTGTATAACACCTTAGTGTTACTTGCGTACTTAATGGACAGTATCAGTCCCGGACACCACTGGAAAAAACGATTGATTTCACTATTGGATCTTCACGGGATAAATCCACATGCTATGGGCTTTCCAAGCGATTGGCGGCAAAAACCGATTTGGTTATCGGCTGAATAAAATTTCACGGAGGATTCATGCCAATTTTGCACTGGCTCAACAAAAACCAGGCTATCAAAACCGTTAGCCAATGTGCTTACCGCTTACTGGAAGAAGTGTCGGGATCGTCGTATGGCGATCCGGATAACCGGAATATGCTGATCCAAGGCGACAACCTGGAAGCCTTGAAAGCACTGATTCCGTTCTATGCCGGTCAGGTGAAATGCATTTACATCGACCCGCCGTACAACACCCGCTCGGCCTTCAGCCATTACGACGACAATCTGGAACACTCGATTTGGCTGAGCATGATCTACCCGCGTCTGGAACTGCTGCGGGAATTGTTGAGCGAAGACGGCAGTATCTGGGTGTCCATCGACGACAACGAAGCCCATTATTTGAAGGTGATGATGGATGAGGTGTTTGGGCGGGGGAATTTTGTAACCAATTTAATTTGGGAGAAAGCTGATTCTCCTCGTAACTCGGCAAGACAATTTTCTTCAGACCATGACCATATACTGGTTTATTCGAAGAATTCTGATTGGATTCCTAACAAATTGGAGCGGACCGAAGCCGCTAATTCTATCTATACAAATCCAGATGATGATTGCCGAGGTCCATGGATACCTGGCGACCCATTCGCTAACAAGCCATATTCCAAGGGGCTTTTTACTATTATCGGGCCAACTGGTCGAGAATTTTCACCCCCTCCAGGGCGATATTGGAGAATATCGGAGGAAAAGCTTAGAGATCTCGACGCTGATGGACGAATCTGGTGGGGACCTAAAGGCGATGCTCGCCCGAGTATCAAACGGTACCTTGATGAAGTTTCTAATCTTGTTCCAAGAACACTTTGGAAAAAAGACGATGTTGGTAGTAACCGGACATCAAAAAATGAAATGCGCATGCTTTTTGCGAACGAAGAATCTTTTGGAACACCAAAACCTGAGAAATTGGTTGAGCGCACGCTTAATATTGCAACAAATCCAGGCGACTTGGTTCTCGACAGCTTCCTCGGCTCCGGCACAACCGCTGCTGTGGCCCACAAAATGAATCGCCGCTACATCGGCATCGAAATGGGCGACCATGCGCAAACCCATTGCCAGACCCGTTTGCAAAAAGTCGTCGATGGTGAACAGGGCGGCATTTCCAAAACGGTCAATTGGCAGGGTGGCGGCGGGTTTCGCTTCTTCAAGCTAGGCGAAACGGTGTTCGACGCTTACGGCAAACTCAATCACGACATAAAATTCGCCGCGCTGGCCGCACACATTTGGTACGCGGAAACCAAAACGCCGCTGGCCAAATCTGCCGATTCGCCCTTGCTGGGCATGCATGACGGCACCGCCTACTATCTGCTGTACAACGGCATCCTCGGCGACCGCCGCCCGCAAGGCGGCAACGTGCTAACCTCGCGCGTATTGGCCGAATTGTCGGGCATAGGCGACCACGCCGGCCCGGTCACGATCTACGGTGAAAGCTGCCGCTTGGGACCATCACGCCTGGCTGAGCACAACATCACCTTCAAACAAATTCCCTACGACGTGAAAGCGTTGTAACTCGAAGCAAGGATTGCCATGCTGACCTTAAAAGGCTACCAACAACGCGCTATCGACACGCTGGACGACTTTCTGTCCAAGGCTCGGGACAGGCAAAATGTCACGGACGCTTACGCCGAAGCCTTGCAAGCGCAAGGCTTGCCACCGTTGGCTTATCGGGATTACGGCTTTGCTGAGGTGCCCTATGTGTGTTTCCGCATCCCCACCGGCGGCGGTAAAACCCTGCTGGCATCTCATGCCATCGTCACGGCCGCCAAAAGCTATCTGGATGCGGATTTTCCGATTACTTTGTGGCTGGTTCCCAGCAACACCATACGGCAACAAACCGTTGAGGCCTTGAAAAAGCCCGGTCATCCGTACCGGGAAAAACTGGATTTTGCCTTTAATCATCAAGTGCTGGTGTTGGACATCGATGAGGTCACCCAAATCCGGCCGCAAGACATCGGACAGAAAGCGATTGTGGTGGTGTCGACCTTGGCCAATTTGCGCGTTAACGATACTTCGGGGCGCAAGGTCTATGCCTATCACGAAAATTTCGAGCCGCATTTCGCCAAGTTGCCGCCCAACCATCCATATCTGGACAGGCTGGAAAAAGTCAGCGAAGCCGATATTCAGGAAGTCGGTTTGAGTGCGAACGAGCTGGGTAAAATCAAATACTCGTTTGCCAACCTGCTGGCCTTACACCGACCGCTATTGATTGTCGACGAGGCGCATAACGCCAGAACCTCATTGACCTTCGACACTTTACAACGGGTACATCCAGCAGCGATTATCGAATTTACCGCCACGCCGAACACCACGTCCACCAATGGCAGCAACATTCTTTATCATGTCTCGGCGGCGGAATTGAAGGCCGAAGAGATGATCAAGCTGCCGATCATTCTAACTGAGCATCAAAACTGGCAGGATGCGATGCGCGATACCGTTATTACTCGTAACAAATTGGCGCAGGATGCTCAAAAAGACGAGGCGTATATTCGACCGATTGCCTTGCTGCAAGCCGAAGCCAAAAACGGCGAAGTGACGGTTGAGGTGTTGAAAGCCTATCTGACCGACGATTTGCATATCGAAGCCAACACCATTGCTATTGCCACCGGCAACCAGCGCGAACTGGACGGCCTGAATTTGTTCGATCCTGCTTGCCCGATTGAATACATCATCACCATCGAGGCCTTAAAAGAGGGCTGGGATTGTTCGTTTGCCTATGTGTTTTGCTCGGTCAAGCAAGTCAGTTCCAGCAAGGATGCCGAACAGTTGCTGGGCCGGGTACTGCGGATGCCGTTTGCCCGTCGGCGGCTGATTGAAGATTTAAATCGGGCTTACGCGCATTTAGCCACCAAGGGTTTTGCCAATGCCGCGAAGGAATTGACTGACAAGTTGATTGCCATGGGTTTTGAGGAAATGGAAGTTGCGGCGTTTTTGCGGCAGCAAGCGCCGGTTGGTGATGGGCAAATCGATTTGTTTGGACCTAACGCCGGAGAGGGTTCCAAACCAGTGCTTGCTTCTTTGGTGATTGAATTGCCTGCCATGCCGGATCTGGAGCATTTGGACGACGCCGACAAACGCCAATTGGCTATCAGTGAGGATAACGGCGCTTATGTCGTGCGCATCAGCGGTGAAGTGTCCGAACCGTTGCAGCAAGCCTTGCTGAAAGCGGTGGGTAAAAAGCCGGCGCAAGAAGCCATCGCCCGTGATTTGCGCATCCACAATCAAAGTATCCAGGCGCAAAAATCACCGTCCGAACGCGGCGAGAAGTTTGGTCGTTTGCCGTTGCTATGCGCTTACATTCAAGACGAATTGGAACTGATCGAACCGGAAACTATTCTGGAAAACGGTCAGTTGAACTTGCTCGATTACCCGGCAAAATTGAATAACTTCCGCATACAGGAAACCAGCAACAGTTTTTCCATTGATCTGGATGGCAAGGAAATCAGTTACCACATTGCCCAGCAAAATGAGGTGATTAACCTCAATGAAGATTTGTTGGATGTCACCGAACAAGACTTGATTGGCTGGCTGGATCGGGAATGCAAGCAAGCCGATGTCATGCAGCGCGACCTGATTAAGTTTAGCGCCTTGCTGATCAACGATTTGCTGCAAACACCCAATATCAATTTGACCGCATTGGTACGCAACAAATACCCCTTGCTACGGGCGGTCAGAGATTTAATTGGCCTATACCGCAAACGTGCGCAAAAAGCCGGTTACCAACAAACCTTGTTCGGCAATACGGCGCAAGTGGTATTGACGGATGAGTTTGTCCATCGCTTCTCGCCAGACCACTACCCAGCGCGACCGCCGTATTACGCTGGTCGCTACAAATTTCAAAAACACTTTTATCCGATTATTGAGGACTTGAAAGCTCAAGGCGAAGAGTACGAATGCGCCAAGGCGATTGATAGTCTTCCGGAAGTGAAATATTGGATTCGGAACCTGGTGCGTCGGGATCATGCCTCGTTTTGGCTACCACTAGCTCATAATCGCTTTTATCCGGATTTTGTCTGCGAATTGAAAGAAGGCCGGATGTTGGTCGTCGAATACAAGGGTGAAGCCTACGCCAGCAATGACGATTCAGCCGAAAAGCGTGCTGTAGGTGAGTTGTGGTCCAAGTCTAGTCAAGGGCGATGCTTGTTTATCATGGCAGTTGAGCAGGATGGTCAAGGTCGCGATGTCAGGCGGCAGATTCAGGATTTGATTTCATCGAACTAACCAGACGAGTTATCTACCTATGGCCAGAAGACGCAGAAGATCAAGCTCGGGTACTTTATTGTATGACACCGCCGCTACGGCTAACCGGTTGCCTTGGCAAGGCTCTCTTGTCCTTGGCGTTGTTGGCTTTTCAATGTTTTATTGGCTATTGCCCGATTACTTGACTGACTTGTTGGCAAGCAGGCGCCAAAGCCAGTTTTATTTCATCCTCGAAAGCATTTTCGCCAGGCGCATTCATTGGGTGCAGTGGCTGGGCATTGCGCTGGCAATCGTTTGCGGCTTCTTTAGCGTCAAAAACTACTTTTTCGATGCCAAGCTAAGTCGGGCAGAAACGCGCAGCGTAGGGTGGATTAGCCGATTATTGGCAAGTTGGTTTGATTAGAATGCGCCGGAGCTTTATCCCGGCGCATATGGATGGCTACTTAACGAGCCTTGTTTGATTGTGATAGAACAGATGCAGCCAATTCTTTGGTGTCGGAGGCATATTTGCCGCTACTCATAACCTTAGATGCCACAGTTTCCATTCCAGCGCCAGTCTGCTTAGACGTCCCGCTTTGAGATAAGGCAGAAGCGGCTAGGCTTTTCTGGATTTGAGACGCGTGTGGATCACGCATTTTTTCGGATGCCAGAGAGGCAATGTGTGCTGATGTTTCTTTTGAATTTTTAGCCATAAAATATCTCGAATGTGGTTATAAATCGTGATGTGTATGCAAGAGAGCGGGGCTAACACCCCGCACCCATGACTAGCATCTAACTAAGAACGCCCAACACTCATGACCGTAATCATGTGCATCCAGCATCTTGGTCGAATTTTTTACTCGTCGATAGCGAGTAAAAACCCAACGAAACCCCTTTGGGGCTTGCTTTACAGGTACTTCCACATAAAACACCTCCTTCCGAAAGGAGATTTCTTCTTGGCTAAACCGCTTATTTGTACTAATATTCCACAGCTACATGAAATGCGGACCAAGGTAAGACACCTCTCGGACTGCCTTACAAAAAGGTGAAACGAGTTGCAGCTCGTTTCACCTAATTAAGCCTTTTTTCTAAAAACGTCCCACTGATAAGTAACTACCTCTACCCTTAAACAGGTGTTTGAGGCTTCCCCATTATAAAAAACAACATCATGTTAGCAGAGTATGCATTAGAGTGCTAATAATATAACACTACATACAGTGTTATATTAAGAATAAAACCACTACAAGCACCGTTATCCCGTCTGATTGATGCTTTTCAAGATGACGATTGATTGAGAGCATGTCGGACACATATTGGAGATGTACCCGACATTAAGGTGAGTTATACCGCAGGTTCCAGTAGTTCGGTTACACTATCAAGCACACGTGACCATTCTCGTTCGATAAGCGCTTTTAGCTGCTCTTCAAGTTGATTTCTGGTTTCAGCGGCAAACCATCGCTGATTGTGCTCAGCTACGCGAGTTTTATATCCAGGCCCTTGCCCCCATTCCGCCATACATCTTTGCCAGAATTCTGGATCATTTTTAAGAGCATCCCTAAATACGGTTTGACCCATCAATTGGGCTTTACGCAGCAATTCCTCGTAAGAATCCGTTAAAACCCGTTGAGTTTGAGTAATAAGGTCGACTGCTTCGGAATATCTTGGAGTGGCAGCCATAATTTTGCAGTGGCCGATAAATTCCTCTACAGCTTTTGCAAGAGCGAGAACTGCGATTCGTCTTGCCCCATACCCAATTTGGTAAGAGTAGCTAAGATTATTCCATTCCCCTTCCCGATTGACAGTTGCTCTTACTGTAGCGGCATAGGCAATCTGAATTTGTTCTAGCAGACTTTCCTGTATATGAGCACGAACTGGTGGCACCTTTTTATTTTGAGTTGCCCATGTCAACAAGGTTTCGCCTGCGTCGCGTTGCACGGCCCTGATACGCTCCTCCCCATGATTACTCAGGAGATTCCGCGCTCCGTTCGTTGCCTCCTGAATGCGAAGGCGGAACGCCTCTCGAGCATTATTTAAACGGTTAATCAAAAATTCTTGGGCTTGGCTAACTGAATCTTCATTGGCATTATAAAAACCCACGGAAATGTTTTGCAGCGCTATGGGCTGCAACGCTAATTCCACTTGCTCGGCTTTAAGTTCGTAACCCTCTTCAGCGCTTTCCACTGGTGTACTGGTAGCATCATCCTTCATAGCAAGAGCTTCGCCAGGACGTGGGAGCACCAGTAAAGCGGCATTAGTTTCCAGACTACGAACGCCTGCGTCCTTAGCTCGTTCGAATAAAAGCCTAGCTTCAGCAGCTGGAGCATTATTGAAAGTTGAACATAACACCGCAAGAGTGTGAGGATCGTCGAAATGTATCTCTATGTCCTCGCGGGCAGCTGTGCGATCAATTCCTTTGGTATCGATAATACGAATTGTCAGATCAGAAGTTTTAAATAGCTGATCTGGTACAACCACCTCAATACGCTTAGGAAGCGTAAACTCTGGATGACGACCATTGTTAATGGCTGCAAAAGTATCGCGTAACCAAGCTTTTGGGGCCTTGCCTGAGGCGCTGTCATACCAAATATCACGGCGATCACGACGATGTAGCTCCATTCTACTGAGTACCTCAACGATAAACTCACGCGGCGATGGAAACTGTTCCGCTAATGATTTGGCTGGATCAATAGTCGTGCGCTTTCCATCTGGCCCTCTCGGTCTCTGTACAGCAAGCCCTGCCATATTACGCAGTGCTCTCGACACTTCCTTAGAAATACCTTGTGATTCCGTTGCAGCTGCTCCATCGTCTTCGGCTTGCGGGTTTCCTTTAAGGACGTAATCAGCCAAATCAGCGACGTCCATCCGAATCTCGTCGTCGCTACGCGGCTCGATAAGCAGTCCATATTCAGGGCCTGTCCGCAAGTGTACTTCGCACACCGTAATGCCACCGCCGCCGACCTCAAGCACGGGAACAAGAGAACCATCCTCCTTAGATGTTTCAAGCCCTGTCATGCGGCAAATAGCTGTTGACTTACCAACGCCTATGCTTCCTATAAACGCGATTTGATGGTCACGTTTCAAGAGTAGATTAGCGCTACGCGTTAACTCTTCGATATATTCAGAGAGACGACGCTCAAAAGCATGCGGAGTTTCTGGCTGATCACGAAGATCGACTAATTCGCATGCGATTTGCTCGGCCTCCCAAAGTAAACCCTGATCAGGATGATTCAGGTTTGGCCTCGGTAACACTCTCCATAGTCGCTGAAGAGACTCGGAGAGTTCAGTGGCTTCTGGGCTGCCTATTTGTATCAAAATATCTTGCACCTCCTGAAGGGTCACTTGCCGATCACCGCTTTCGATTCTTGAAAGCACTGCAGGACTCAGTGCAACACGTTTTGCTAACTCCCCTTGTTTCAACCCTGCTCGATCACGAACCTGCATAAGATAGCGGCCTAATTCGGCAGGGCTTATTCCGATTTCTTGCTCTTCCATAACGATTCCCAGTGAAATTAATCTTGATTATATATTAACTTTTCACTTTTTCAGAATTTTTTTATGAAAAATTTCTTAAAATATTACTATTACAGAAGAAACGGTTCTTAATTTGCACGCGAGCAAATGGTTTAATTCTAAGTAGCCGGCAACAGCTTGCCTTTGGCAAGCCGAGCTTTGAGGCGCATCGCTGACCTGACCCCCCATGAAACGGGGTTGGTTTCGTATTCGAAGACTGCTGCACCACCCAAGTACAGCGCAGTAGAAAAGGCTGCATGAGTGGAGGCTAACATTTAATATGAAATGGTATGATATGACATCATTTCAGCTCGGCATTCACTAACGTTTCCAACTTGTCGAAACCATCGGTGACAGTAAGTGTTTCCAATTTCGCTCTTACGCTATCGAATTTATCCCGGATTTTCTGCTCTTCTGGAAGGCGCGGCTCCGAGCGCAACCGAAATAACAGGTTACGATGCCTCAATTTTGCCATCCAACCAGCTTGCCCCGTACCCCAGGCACCAATTCGCACACCAAGATAAAACAAGCGTGCTTCCGCAGTATTGCAACCGCCGGAGAGACAAGCGAAATAAAACATCTTATCCGCAGCCTCGCGGTCACTTGCAGACATTGCTTGATCGCAAGCGACATCATGGACAATGGATGCATTCCGATAATCACCTGTATATGGGCTACCAACCGTTGACCATAACGGGGCCGGTATGCTTGCTCCATTGATAATGCTACCAATTGGCGCAAGCCAAACTTTACCCTCGGGGTCGGTGTAGGAAAAATCCAGTAGCAGTTTCATCTTGCGATCATCGTCCGGTTCCGACAACCATTCGGTTTGTGGATTGCCCGAAAAGACCCCGTATTCATTTGGCATAACATTACCCCCTCATGTTGACTATTGTAAGAGTCGCACAGTATAGGGGATGTTAGAGAAAATCGATTACCGCCCGACCCCTTTGAACACAAAGAAGCGGAAAGTCAGAAACAGCGCAGTTCCCAATCCTCCCATGATGTACAGCGTCTTATCGCCGGTCCCCATGCCGACGTAACGCATGGAGACGATCACCGCGCCGAGTATCATCACCATTGGCGTGAAATCCAGATAAAACACCCCGGCATCATGGCGCATTTCCCGCACCTTTCGTTTGTCGATAATGCGTGATCTTAACCGGCAAACACAAGCTGAATCCCATGCTGGAGACTGCTCGAGGTCAGGTGCGGGTGTTGTTTAATATGGGATTTGGTGAGATTAAAACCTAACCAATCCCTGTCGGCCATTATACGTATCCACGTAGTCCCAGACTCATCAAAGGTAGCTGCTTGTACAGCTGGCGACTTCAGCGAGATATTAGGAGTCTTGGTCTACCTTCAATGCAACTTTTAATTCTGATAAAGCTTGGTCAAGTTGTTTACCATACTTCTGAATTTCTTTGAGGTTGCCTTTTCGAATCGCTTCTTGAAGGCGCAAAACAGTCTCTTTTGTGTTGTCTGTGGCAGCGATGATTACGGCCGATACTTTTGCAGAGTTTGTTAAGCCAGCATTCTTTGCTGCTTGTCCAACAACTGGCAAAGATTCGATATAGGGCGCGATGGCTTCAACAGCAAGCTGAATCTTCTGTATGTGCTTAAAAGCAAATGATTGAGTTACGGCTGCAACCTCTGCTACTTGGTATGCTGTCTTTTGTAAGGCATCCAGCAGCGGTAGGTCGTCTTTAAGCGATCTTGTAGCACTCATTGCTTTTAGGTTCGTATAGACAAAAAATGCGAGACAAACGAATGTCAATAAGCAACCAACGATAAAAACAGGTAATTGGAATTGACCTTTCGATTGGTTCGCAAAAACCATAAGGAATAGACCGGCAAATCCAAATGCGAGTGCAAAACCACCGACTTGGAAAAGACGTTCGATTGGTTTTGAAAGTGCACTACTAACAGGCACTATTGGTTCAACTGACATTGTGTAGCTCCAGATGCTTTAATTGATTAGCAATAAACAACATACGTTCTATGAAATCATCGGTTTTGGTGGTGATACATTAGACAGATTGGTTATTTTATTTTTGATAAGAGAACATCTGCGAGAGAGGAAACTACATTGGTGTCTGACCAATATCCTCCATGGCTGGCGAGATTCCAAGATGAAAGTAAACCGCCAGAATTGATAGGGTGGTCTCGGACTATGCTGTAAGTTGGGCCTAGTTGCTTCAATGGCCAGCCCAAGACGTCGTCCGAATCGTAGTAGTTGTCCCAAACGAAAAAGTCATTGGGTTTTGCGAAACATTTTCGATCAGAGATGCCAGCGATAAATAGCGGGATATTGCAGCCAGTTGTTACCAAGTTCATTAGAGTTTTCAAAGAGCGAAAATTGGCTTTTCCAGATTTGTCTGCAGATGACTCCGAAAAGATATTGATCCCATGTTGTGCATCCCAAAGGTAGTTAGATATAACTTGGCAACCGAGAGACTGAGCAATAATTATAACTGGTCGTTTTTCATCTCCGTCGAAATCCAATAGAGCGTGGTCAAGTGCTTTTTGAATTTCTCGTTGAACGGCTATATATTGATGTTTGTCAGTCTGAGCGCTGTGCTCAAGTGAGCCGGCATCACCAAATCCAAACAGAAAGAATTGCCTTAATTTTGTTCCATCAAGTTCGTTTTCAGGGGTCGCGATCATCGACGCCCATAATTCATCTTCCGGTGTCTGAAGTATTGAAGCGTATTCCACATTTTGAAATGAAACTTTAGTCCATTTATCTTTCAAACGACTTTTTAGCATTCCTTCCAACTCAGAATAGTAAGATGTTTTTACCTTTCCCATTCCATGTAGTGTAATTAATGCAACTTCTTTCATGCTGTCTTCCTTTGCTAAGTTTATGGCTTATTTAGTAATTAAATTCGTTCAATATTAATATATGATATTTGTGTTGACGAAATAAATTTTTTTACAGTGAACGGAAAGAATTTTTATTATGTATCGTTCACAATAGCCGTTTTGGTAAAAACCCAACTATTGGGAATGGGAAAGATGTAGCTATTCATTAAGTATTTGCCAAAA